>NZ_CP086255.1:0-31308 GCF_020792675.1 Brachybacterium halotolerans subsp. kimchii
ATGAGCCCCCGAACCAACCCCTTCGCCAACCGCACACCCGCGACCCCCGCGGCCGAACAGCCCGCAGCCGCCCCCGAGGCAGCCGCGCCGGCCGCGCCGAAGAAGGCGACGCCCGAGAAGAAGCCGGCGACCAAGTACCCGCCCAAAGTGACCTTCTACCAGGGGCAGGAGGACACCGCGCGCATGCGCGGCGCCTACCGCCACACGAACACCGAGGAAGGCGACGCCAGCCTCTCCGAGTTCATCCACAAGGCCGTCATGGCCGAGGTCGAGCGCCGCGAGAAGAAGTACAACGGCGGGAACGAGTTCCCCGACATCGGCGTCCCCCGTGGGCGCCCGATGGGACAGTAAGGCCCGTGACTCCTGACGAGGAAGCCTTCATGGCCGGCGAGGCCATCGAGCAGGTGATCGGGGGAGTCCTCATCGGATACCGCCTCACCATCGCCGGCGGCACCGCTGTCGAGGCCACACCCTGGCGGCGCGACCCCACGCTCCCGAAGTACGCCGTCCGCGTGACCACGGCCAACGGTGCGGAGGCCGTCTACACCGTCGAGCAGTGGGCAGGAAGCGACAAAGCGTTGCGGGACCGTGTGCGTGCCTGGCTTCTCGAGCACATCGACCTCCGCGGCACACGCCGTGCACGTAGCCGGCGGCCCGATCCCTTTTGGAGGCAGGCGTGGACGCAATTTAATCCAGGCTGAGCCCGATAACTTTAGTGCTCGCCTTCCGGTTCACCTTGTGAACCACCGAGCCTCTTGCGAGCTACTGATCCGCCGGGCCTTCTTGTTGTGTAGTCCTCGGCCACAGCCTCCCGTCGCGCAGCTTGCTGTCGCGCGGCCTCTCGTCGTGCAGCGTCTCGTGAGGTCACGCCCGATGTTCTGCGCGGGTACTCCGTGCCTGCGGACGTAGTGCGGTCGGCACGGTCCGGAATGTCGCGGTGCGCGACCTGTAGCTCGCGGATAAGATTAATCCACTCACGAGATTGCTCTGACATCTCGTATTCGGCGTAAGTTGCTGGATTCAAGATTCGACCGGGGTGAGCGGCCAGATCCTCGGCCACTGCACGGGCGACTCGTGAGTCTCTGCGTGCCGAGCTGGATACGGCTGGCCGCGATAGGTCGACCACGTACCCCGCAAGCAGTTCCACCTGGTCACGGATCTGCGCGAGCTCCGAAGCGACAGGATCGTCCTCGGCCAGAGAGTCGAGACTGGCGATTCCTACAGCACCCTTGACGGGGGATGTTGGACTGTACGACTCTTGGAGTACCGCCCTGATTGCCTCGCGGATATTGTGTTTCGCGTTTTCTGCCTGGGTGACCGGCAAGCCGGAGTCCGGGTATTCCCCGAGAGAGATTGTTCGCTGGTCTTTGTTGTCGAACGGAAGGCCTTCTGTTGTGTCTGCAATTGTGACTACTCGGCGATTAAAGCTGTGAGCCACCCCTAGCTCGTAAAACACATTAGGGTTCATGCCCGTCAAGTCTACAACGACAAGGTCAGCTTCAACTAGCTCCCTAATGAGCCTGTCCGTAATAGATCCGGGTGTTGGGTCTTTATCGGCCCGATAGCCTGTAATATCAAACTCTTCGAACAACGGAGAGAGGACGTGCGTATATATTTCGTCAGCGCGCGTCCTGTCAACACTGTTGCTCGCGCCGACTTTGGCGATAACGAACGCTTTTTTTGTTCCCATGTGCACATAGTAAGCGCGAGTGCTCACGCCGTCCCGGAAACGAAGGTTTTCGGGACGATGGGTGCTCGAGGGGTCGCCGCAGGTCGGAGCGTCCCGAAAGTCGACCCGGAACCAGGACGTCCCGGAACGCTCTCGGGACGATTCCGGTCCAGGTGATAGTGTTCCCTATCGTTTTCCGGTACACTACGGAGTGAGGAGGTGGTCCCGATGATCGCTACCAAGACCGAGCGTCCGGGCCGGCGGGTGCGCCGGCTGCGCAGCCAGCGCGACCTGCTCGAGCTGGATATCCGCCGCGAGGTGAAGCAGTTCCGCAGGGATGGACTGTCTGAGCGGAAGATCGCGGCCCTGGTCGAGGTCTCGCAGCCGACCATCCACAAGATGCTCGAGGTGGCAGACAAAGACCTCGACCCGCTCGAGGGCTTCAAGGGTGCGACGCCGTTGGAGATTTGCCAGCGCTACGAGGCGGGGGAGTTCGGCCGCGAGGAGCTGGTCGACCAGCTCGTGCGCTTCCCCTACGCCAAGGGCGGGAAGACCGACGGGTATGACTCCCTGATCGTCGACCCGCCTGGCACCTGGTCGGAAGTCGCGCAGGCCGTCGATCGAGGGCTCATCGACGAGGACGTCTACGAGGACGTGTTTAATCGTCGGCATGGCCTCTGAGGAGATACAGCGTCACGTCGACGCCGTGCGCGCGCTGGCCAAGCCGGGAGCGGCCCTGGGGCCGGACGCGCCGACATCCAGCGTCGCGAACCCGCAATGGTGGGTCGACGGGGAGCCGACACCGGTCCGTAGACGTCTCCACCGCGCGATCCAAGAAGACATCCGGGACGCAGCGCCCGACGTTCGCCAAGAACGCCGGGCGCTCGTACTTGCCGGCCCGCCCGGCGCCGGCAAGGGCGGCGTGAAGGCCGAGGTGCTGGGCGACGCTGCCGCCACGTACCGGAACATCGACGCAGACGAGTTCAAGGCCGCCTTGCTCGAGGCGGCGGACCGCGACGGCTCGCTCGAGCAATGGCTCAAGCCGGATGCCGTGCGAGACCTCGAGGCCGAGGGCGAGAAGTTCTTCCCCCTCGAGCTGGCGAGCCTGGTGCACGAAGAGTCGTCGTACCTGTCCAAGCAGCTTCGCGCGAAGGCGATCGCGGCCGGCGACAACATCATCGTCGACACGGTGCTCGCGGGCGAGGGCAGCGCGACCACTCTGGGCGATCAGCTCGCCCAGGCCGGCTACATGGTCCAGATCGTCGACGTCGAAGTGCCGTTCGAGCTCTCCGAGCAGCGCATCCGGTCGCGATGGGAGAAGGAGTACCTCTCCGCCCTCGAGGGCGGAGAGGGGCTCGGTGGGCGCTGGGTGCCCAGCGAGTATGCCCGCGACGTGTTCGACGGCCCCGAGGGGCACTCCAAGCCCGAGCACACCGCGCGCGCCCTGGCAGAGCAATGCCCGGCGGTCGCCGACTATCGCGTCTACCGCACGGGTATGGATCAGGCCCACCTCGAGAAGGCGCAGCCGGCCCTCGAGGTCCACATGCAGCGCAACCGTCCCGGTGCCGCCCTGCAGGCAGCGCAGGGCGCACAGGGGCCGGCCGCGGGCCCGGCCGGCGGACGAGCGGGTAGTGCCCGGGACATCAGCTTCCCCGGGCGCTCGACGAGCGCCGGCCCGCAGCAGCAGGGGTCGCGCCCGCAGCGGGGCCCTTCGCCGGGACGCGATGGGGGAGTGGAGCGATGAGTGCGCTCATCGGGTACGCGAGGGTCTCCCGTCGCGAGCAGAATCCCGAGGCTCAGGTGGCCGAGCTGTATCGCGCCGGCGCCGAGCGGGTCTACGTCGACCACGGCGAATCCAGTCGCGTCGCCCATCGTCCGCAGTGGCTCGCGTGTCTCGCGCGACTCGAGGCTGGCGACACGCTCCTTGTCCGCCGACTCGATCGCGTCGCCGGCTCCGAGCGCATGGCCATCGACACTCTCACCGAACTCAACGACCGCGGCGTCGACATCCGCTCACTGACCGAGCCGGAGATCGACACGACCACGCCCATGGGTCGTGCCCTGTTCGGCATCGTGGCCGTCTTCGCGCAGCTTCGCGTCGACACGATCCGCGACAACACCCGCCGCGGACTCGAGCACGCTCGCGCCGCCGGCCGTATCGGCGGCCGCCCCACGGTCATGTCTCCCGAGCGGATTGAAGCCGCCGCTCGCATGCGCGAGGACGGCAAAACCCTCTCCCAGATCGCCGCCGTGCTCGAGGTTGGCAAGTCCACCGTGCAGCGCGCTCTCGCGCGCGTCGAGCACAAACGCAACCGACCGGCCAGCTAGGCAGTCACCACTCTTCTTTCCCCCGTTCCCCGATACATGCCGTCCCTCCCGGAGCCGGAGCGTGCTCAAGGGTTGAGGGAAAGGAAGTTGCGAAGCAACTCCCGGAGGGCGCCGCAGGCGTGCTTTCTCGATCCCTTGACTCGCGTAGGCGGAGGGAGAGACTCGGGCATCGGGGAGCGGGGGAGAACCGGCTCGACTCCGCGAACCGGCTCGATCCGTTCAAGTGCTTTCCTGTTCTGCTCTGCTCGCCTGAGAGCGCTGACCCTTGCTCTTATAGGCCTTGGGGAAGAGGTCGGAGTGCGACCCCTTGACGGCCGGGGTACGCGCGTCTGAGGTGCTACCTCGGCGCGGTGCGCGACGATGACTCGCGTCGCCTCCCAGGTGGCTGCGGTCACGGTGTAGCAGATCTCGCCGATCAAGAAGATTCCGGCACACGCCAGGTATCCGAGGAGGACCGTCGCGATGCTCAGATCGGCAATACTGCCAGCCGCGGCGAGAACAGCGACCGCGATCGTTATGAGGGTTGTCAGCCTTCCAAACATGGAGGCTCGGCTTCGGCGGTTCTCAGTGCGGAGCGTGGCCTGTGCGATGGCGGTCTCTGACCCCCGCCGGATCGCTGGTTGACCAAGCTTCTGCAAGCATCTACTGACGCTCACCACCTCCCGCGCAGCGCGGGCTAGAGACCTCTCCTTGCTCGACTCTGACGCGGCCCGTGCGGCACCCATGGTCGCCCCCTTTTGCGCAAGCCGTCGACGTCAGCTGCCCGGTGTATCGGTCCCCACAGACGGCGCTCCCCTGTCCCCATGTTGGGTGTTGGAACTACCGCGGGTGCTGGTGTTCGTGCGACGCCGTGCACGACGCTTCTTCTCCGGCTCGGGAAAGCCAATCTTGCGCAGCTCCTCGGGAGTCCAGCCCGCGGAGGTAGCCGCGCCGTATGCCTTCACATCCGCCGCTTCGTGTTCGCGCAGTTGGTCCTTTAAGCGCGCCTCGAGATCAGCGCGCTCACGGTCCGCCGTGTCGCGCTGATCGGTGAGGGCCTGGCGGGTCTCCGCGAGCGCCCTCACGGTCTCGATCCGCTGGTCCTGCGAGCGCCTCGCACGCTCGACCGCTTCCTCGGGTGTCGGTGTCGTAGCCATGCGCAGATGCTACCCAGGTGGACCTTCATTCGTCGACGATCCGCACAACCTTGGGCGGCCCCGCCGCCCGGTCTCACGCTTGCCAGCGTGAGACACACATAATCGTGAACCAGACGGAGCAAGCTATAGAGTTAGGTGCCCTAACTCGCCTGGACCCTCGACTTTGTGTCGAGGGCCGGGCACACTGGTCGTGTGGTCTCCGCGCAGGGCGGGGTCGCTGCGCTGGGCCGAGGAGGTGCCTGCCATGGCAGACAGTGAGTCCCGTCGGGCGCTGTTCTCGCGTCGTCGCCGTGCGAACGTCGAGGGCGGCCGGCAGCACTTCCACAAGGTGCGCGTGTCACCCGAGGAGGAGGGCACGCTCAAGCGCCTTGCGCTCGAGCAGAACGTGACCATCCCGAGATTCCTCGTCGAGGCGGCCCTGTCGGTGGAGCAGGGAGAGACGCCGACCGAGCGGAAGCAGGCGATCGCAGAGTTGTTCAAGCTCCACCGACTGCTCGCCGCCATCTCGAACAACGTCAACCAGATCGCCCGCGCGACGAACGCCACGGGCGAGGTCCAGGACGAGATGCGGGCGACCCTCGACGCAGCACGGAGGACCGCCGCGCGCATCGACACCACGATCGACGAGATGAGCCGCTGATGAGTCTCCCTGTCATCGCCATCATCATCTCGGGGCTGTCGCTCGTCGTCGCCGGAATCAACGCTCTCGTCACGCATACTCGCGCATACTGGAACGACGCGAGGAACGCGACCAGCGAAGCCCTCAGTTCGTTTCTTGCTCCGGAGGTAATCCGCGCTCGTAACGTGGTCGGGCAAGCAGCGCGTAGGCGTCCCGGGGTGCGCGTCGACATGTTCCCCGCGACGAGTGAGGGGCGGCGTGCGGCGATGGCTGATGATGCACGGCGCACCGACGAGGTTCGTTCGGCGTGCTTCGTCCTCATGTGGACACTGCAGGCGGTTGAACCGATCGCGGGCAGGTACATCAAGGGCAAGAACATCGCGACACCCGAAGCGATCACGCTCTACTGGCACATCGGAGCCGTGACCGAAGATCTCGCGACAGCGCTCGATCGGTGGGGCAGGTTCTTCGACTGGGAGGATGCAGGCAAGCGCACGAACGAGGTTCTTGAGAGCCTTCCGGTCGTCCAAAACGGATGGTGGAAAGCACTGGCCCGTAGGCCCGACACTCGGCTGCCTACTGAGGCGGATTCCGCGGCTCGCACAGCGCAGCGGCGGACGCCGGCGGCTGTCCCTCCCAAGAAGGGTGAGGGCCTGTGATTCCGAACGTCGTTCGTGGCGACCGCATGGCCGGGCTCATGGTGTACCTCACCGGCCCGGGCCGAGCGAACGAGCACACCGAGCCACACCTCGTGGCCGGTGATCCGGCGATGCTCGCGTGGCACGACGACGCGGAGCTGAGCCGTGACTCCGCGCTCGCTATAGCGCGCCACCTCGACCGCCCGCACACCGCGCTCGAGGTCGACGTGAAGGGCGGGCACGTCTGGCACTGCTCCCTCTCGCTGCGGGCCGACGAGGGCGTGCAGTCCGATGAGAAGTGGCAGGCGATCGCCAATGACTTCGTGCGCGGCATGGAGTTCGACGACCCCGACTCTCCCAAGGCTCCGTGCCGCTGGGTAGCCGTCCGTCACGGCCTGTCGAAGAACGGCAACGACCACATCCACCTCGTGGTCGACCTCGTGCGGGAGGACGGCACGAAGGCCAGCGTGCACAACGACTTCGCCCGCGCCCAGAAGGTCAGCCGCGCCCTCGAGGTCCAGCACGGACTCGAACCCCTCGAGTCCGCCAAGGCCGAGCGTGCCACCCGCGGATACAAGCCCGCCGAGCGCGAGGCCCAGGCGACCGCCCGCGCCCGCGCCAAGTACGAGCGCACCCGCACGAACGACCCCGCGCAGCAGCGCCCCGCATGGAACCACCTCGAGGCGGAGGACCGGCGCACCCGGATCGCCGCCGAGCTACGCGCCGAGCAGCCCCGGCACACCCTCACCGTCAAGGTCCGCGGCTGCGCGGCCGCTGCCGGCGACGAAGCCGAGTTCGTGCGGCGCATGCGCCGCACCGGACTCCTCGTGCGACCCCGTTTCGCCGACGGTCGCACCGATGTCGTGACCGGCTACAGCGTGGCCGAGCGCCCGACCGCGGGCGAGCGACCCATCTGGTACGGCGGGGGACACCTCGGGAAGGACCTACGCCTACCGCGGCTGCGCGAGGCTTGGCCCGACACCCCAACCGGTGCGAGCGAGGCCGCGGCGGAGTGGACCGCCGCCAAACGCGGCCGGCGCGCGATCGCACCCGGACGCGAGGCCCGCGAGCCCGACGCCGAGCAGTGGGAGCAGCAGGGCCGCGAACTTGGCCAGCTTGTGGAGAAGCTGCACTCGGTACCGCTCGAGGACCGCGACACGTGGGCAACCGTCGCCCGCCAGACCGCCGGCGCTTTCGCTGCGTGGTCCAACGCCACCGAAGAACAGCCCGGCGACCTCGCTGCCGCGGCTGAGGCCCTGTCGAGGTCCGCGCAGACTCACCGGTCGACACCGCCACCCGAGAAGATCGGCACCAATGCCCTCACGGGAACGGCAATGCTCCTGTCCGCGGCAGCCAGGGGCGGGCGTGGGACCGTGGGGCAGGCCGTGATGATTCGTCAGCTCCTCCGGCTCACGCAGTCATGTTACGGCGCGTCGAAGGCCGCCGAGCAGCACCGCCAGGCCCAGCTCCTCGCCGGCGAGGCCCGCGCCCGTCTCGTGCGCGTCCGCGATGCCCTGCCCGCACCCGCAGAACCCGCACGCACCCCGAGCGCCACAGCGACCCTCGAGCGGCCCACGAACCTCGACCCCGAAGCCCAGGCCGTGCTCGACCGTCTCCGTGCCGGGCAGGCACATGACGCGACGAAGGCCGTCGACCCGCTGCCTCGACCGATCGAGCCCCGCAAGACCCGTCAACCGAACCAGCCCGGCCCCGAGCGCGGCGCCGAGCGATGAGAGAGGAGACCCGCCATGGTCGACGAATCTGACGGCATCGAAGAGGCCATCGACGGCCAGACCCGGCTCCTGATCACCGCGGCCGCCCAGGCCGGTGAACGCCTCGCACGCGCACGCGAGGACGCGCTGCGCCGCGCGACCGCCAGGAACGAGCGCGAGGCCCGCGAGCTGCAATCACGGTTCGCCGCCGAACAACGCTCCGTGCGAGCGCACCTCGAGGGCGTCCAGCGCCCCGAATGGTGGGACCGCGCCACCCCAGAGCGCATCGCCCAGGCCTACGAGTCCGCCGTCGCCTGGCGACACGAGGAACCCGAGGCCGCCCGCGCCGAGCAGCGCATCAGCGACGAGCTGCGCGAACGCCATGGCATCACGCCCGATCAGCTGCGAGCCCAGGTCGCCGCCGACCGAGGTGAGCAGGCGCCGGCCCGATACATCCTGACCGAGGGCCACGACAACGCCAAGAAGCCACGCGAGATTTCGCGGGATGACGCGCTCGAGGTCATCGACGGGATGTCGCGCGCAGGCGACCTCACCCCGACCCGAACCCAGCGGTTCGATGACATGCGCACGTGGATCGGTCAGGACCGCGACGTCGACCTCGCGATCGCCGCCAAGTTCCCCCAGATCATGACCGAGGACCAGCGCACCGCGGTTCATCGCGCCGAGCAGCAAGCCGCCGCCACGAAGCAGGACAAGCCATTCGAGCTGGGATACACGATCGACGAGAACACCACGGGAACGCACCAGTACTCCAAGGAGGAAGCGCTGAGCGTGCTCGAGCGCGTCTCCGCGGACCGCGCCGCGGACCGTAGCGCGTACCTCGGGAGTGACTTCGAGACGTGGCTCGGGAAAGACCCCGACGTCGACCGTGCTCTCGTCGAGAAGTTCGGTGCGCACATGAGCGAGGAACGGCTCGTGGCAGTGCGCCAGGCGCAGGCCGACCAGGAGAGGGCGGACGAGCGACGTGATCGCACCGAGGCCTCGCAGGTCATGGCCGAGGCGGCCTTCGAGGAGGATCGCGCCCAGAGCCGCCCGGATGACCCGGCCGCCGCCGCCGAGCACGAGCAGCACGCACAGGACGCTCGCGAGGAGGCGGGCAACAAGTACGACAGCGCCGAGCGGCGCGCTTCCATGGCCGCGGACCTCGAGGCTCAGGGCCACGATTACGAGACCGTCGATCGCCAGATGCGCGCCGATGTCTCTCAGGGCGCGCCAGCCACCGACGCGACCAAGGGCAGCCGCGCGCCGCGCGCGCGCAAGGGCCGCGCCCGCGCCGGCAGCACCCGCCAGCGCGAACGCGGAGGACTCTCCCGCTGACCCAGGGCACGAGAGAGGGCCGCACCCACTAGGGCGTGTCGTTAGGCGGTTTTCGGTGCGACCTGTCGAGCCAGGGCCTCCATCGCCGCTGGAAGCGCAGTGTCCAGGTTCCTCGCAGCATCGGTCGCGTCTTCGGCCACCGCTGCCCGGAAGCATGCGAATGCTGCGCCCACGAGAGACCTGGCTGTCGTCGTTGACGAGTCAGGCATCCGCTCGAGCAGGATGTCAGCCAGTTGCTCCTGGATCGTGTCGAGCCGCTTCAGATACGCTCCCGCGAGGCTCGAGTGCTCCTCGATGATGGCCTGTAAAGTCAGGATTCGTGCTCGCCGCTCCGGAACGGCATGCTGTTCGACCGCGAGCTGGAACATCCCTCCTAGCGCCTCCCAGGGATCGTCCGAGGCTGTTTCCCGAAGCCGTTCGGCGAGTTCCTTGCCGAACGCCTCGTATCTGACGAGCAGCGCCTCGTCCTTAGTGGAGAAGTAGCGGAAGAACGTGCGCTTGGATATCCCAACCGCCTCTGTGATCGCTTCCGCGGTTGCGCCTTCGTAGCCACGTTCGATGAGCATCGACTCGGCTACCTCGCCGATCTCGCGACGCACTGCCTGCCGCGACACGTCGCCCAAGTTCTTTGCCATACCGAAAGGCTACCGCACGCCACGATTGGCACGCAGTGCCAGCGTTGCGCTAGGGTGGAGAGCGAAGGACTTGAGCCCGTCGACAGCAAGGACCTCCACCACATGACAACGCGACGCCCCAAGGTTGCAGCACCGATGATCGACGATCTGCGACTGCTCGGCCTCTCCGACGCCGACCCAGGCGACATTGCCGCGAACCAGGACAACGAGGCGGACCGTTTTACGGGGGCAGACCTTGCGGGCCGCGATCTCTCCGGGGCTGGGTTCAGCGAGTGCGAGTTTCTAGGCTTGGAGGCCCACGAGACCCAGCTCCGGGGAGCCCGGTTCGTTGAGACTCGCATCGAGCGGGCCAATGCACCCGTGTTCAAGGCCGCTCGCTCGACCTGGCGCGACGTACGCATCGAGAGCTCCCGGTTTGGTGCGGTCGAGATGTACGAGGCGGACGTGCAGTCGGTCCGCGTCATTGGGTCCAAGCTTTCGTTCGTAAACCTGCGCTCGGCGACCTTGCGTGACCTGCTCTTCGACAAGTGCGTCATCGAAGAGCTGGACCTGTCCCAGGCTCGCGCGGAACGGGTCGCCTTCGCGAGCTGCAAAGTCCACGCGATCATCCTCGATAACGCGCACCTCCGACATGTCGACCTGCGGGGGCTCGAACTCGGCAGCGTCAGCGGCATGGAATCGATGCGGGGCACGGTCGTCTCGTTCACACAGGCCGTCGACCTCACCAGCTCCTTCGCACAGCACTTGGGGATCACGATCGTCGATTGAGGCGTTCCTCCGCCTGGTCAGGGCCGCGGTAGTCCTCAGCTGCGTCGATGGCGATTGAAGCGGAGCCATGGGCTGCAGCCCGACACGCCAGCATTACAACACCGACGTGCGCTAGGTGCGGCCCTCTCTCGTGCGTGCTACTCCTCCGGGGGCGGAGGAGGCGGCAGCTCCGACTCGATGGCCGGCTCTGGGCGGCCCTCGCCGTGTACCCGGACGTCAGGGAAGAGCCCTTCCGGGGGTGACTCATAGGGCAGTGGCTCGCCCTTCGCCGCCCGGTTCTCGGAGTCGTAGGTGCCCGCCGCGGCGAACGGCCCATCCGGGTCCATCAGCACCGCCATGTGATGGTCGGCGTGATCGCGCCACCACACGCTCATCCCCGTGGACGGGTCGAGCCGCAGATGCTCCCACGCGCGCCACAGCGCCTCGAGACGGATCACGGCTTCGTCGTACTCCCACCAGCGCGCCGCCCACACACGGTGCTCGGCCGTGACCCGCTTGTAGACGTGGCGCAGGTACTCCCGCACGAATTCATCGACCGAGCCATACACCAGCTCCGGGGGCTGGTCCTCATCCTCGACAGCCGCGGGCTCGGGCTCCGGCGACGGTTCGGGCGGGGACAGCTGTTCCTCGACGGCGGTCGCCGCCGAGGTCTGCGCCTGCTCGCGCAGCTGCTCCACGAGCTCATCGGTCAGCGCCGCCTCGACGGCCTGCGCGGCGATGTCCTCGACTTCCTTGCGCACTGCCCGCTTTACCGCGGCGTCGACGGCATCCGCGGCCGCACCCGCGACATCCAGACCCGCCGGAACGCCGGCCGCGGCCGGCGCAGCATCTTCCGCCGGCGCCGGCGGGGGAACGTCCCAGGAGTCCTCTCCCCAGTCACTCTCGCTCATGCGTTCTCCTTCGTCGACAGGTCCGCCTCGACGGCCTCGCGCTCATTCTCGGCATCCGCGATGGTCCGCTCCGCGAGCGGGTCATGTGCCCGGATGGACGCCTCGACGGCTTCTCGGTGCGGGCCGGTCATCCACGGCTGCGTGGCCACGAGCGTGGGACGCGAGCCCGAGGCGAGCACGACAGCGCGCCCCTTGGGGAGCGCGCTGAGGTCGGCCACGTCCAAGATGCGCTCGCGATGGAGCTGCTGGGAGACCGTGCGCTGTCCCTTGCTGTGCGAGGTCGATGAGGCGAGGCGGTCATAGTCGCCGATCAGCTTCGACAGGCTCTCGAGGAACCCGTCTTCGGCGACGCCGCCGCCGTAGACCTTCACGTTGGAGGCCGACCACAGCTTCCGCATCCCCGACTCGCCCCACACATCCACACCCTGCGACCACGACTGCAGAATCGTCATCAGGACGATCCCACGTGACCCGTAGTGCGAATACAGCGCGGGCAGCTGCGCCCACCGGCACACGTTCGCGGCCTCATCGAGCACGCCGAGCAACGGCGTCTCGAGCCGCCCACCCGGGGACTTCACCGCCAGGCGCTCGGCGGCATCGACGACAGCCACCGTCAGCGCCGTCACCAGCGGCCCCGCCGTGCCGCGACCCTCCTTCGAGAGGCTGTAGAGGGTGCCGCCCCCGGCCGCGACGAAGGCATCCGGGGAGAACTCACGCCGACTCGAGCCGTCCGGCGTGATCCAGCCCGCGACCTGCCGGTTCGTCAGGCACGACGCCATCTGCCGCGCCGTGCCGTAGACGCCGCCGCGCTGCTTGTCGGGCGACTGGATGATGCCCCGCAACTGGGCCTCGATCAGCTCGTGGCCGTGCGCGCGCAGGATGTCCGCCGGTGTGTCATCTGTCGGCCGTGTCGTCCACAGGTAGACATCCGTGATCGGCCGCCCATCCAGAGCAGCCGCCAGCAGCAGCCCGGCGAGGAGGTCGCGCCCGTCGCCATCGAAGAACGCATCCGTCTTCGCTCCCGGATCGCGCGAGCCGGCAGCAAAGTGCCCCGCCAGCTCAGCAGCCTTCACCTCGTCGGTCACGTAAGACAGGGGATTCCACCACCACGAGGCCGGCTCCTCCGCGATGCCCTGCGGGTCGAACACCCAGACCTCGCCAGCGTCCTCGCGCACATCGCGGGTCGCGTCCACGACGTCACGCTTGTTCGAGGTCACCAGCACCGAGCCCGGCGCGTCCAGGATCGCCGGCACCGCACGACTCGTGGTGTTGTGCGTGACGATGCATTCCTGCGCCACATAGAGCTGATCGGGGGCGTCAACGCTGATGCACACCATCTCGGCTTCCCCGACGCGCTCAATCGACACGATTGAGCGCGTCGGCACCTTCACCCGCCGACGAGCCTGCAGTGCCTCCCAGCGCGCACGCTTGCGTCCCAGCCAGAACGGAGATTCTTGGTTGGCCGGTAGCCGCACCCACATGCGGTGCGAGAGCGCTCCTGTCGTCTCGCGGGCCGTCGTAGTGACCGTGCCACCCAGCGCCTGGACGAGGAAACGAACATCTGCCGCGAGCTGCGGCGACGATGTGGAGTATTCGATGACCCCACGCGAGTCGATGGACCCGTCCGTGTCCAGCAGCCCAGCCAGCAGGGCCCAACGGTCAGGAATCGGCGCGAGGAGGTACGTCTCGGGGATGAACTTCGTGAGTGCCGTATGGCCCATCAACCCGAGATCTCGCAACGCCGTGATCGCGCTGTTCCTACCAGGGATCGTCGTGCGCAGCCGATAGTCGTACTCAGTCCCGGCTTTCTTAACGAACTCCGTCGCCTGCGGAAGCCGCGCGGACAGGACGCTGATCATCTCCGGATCTGCCGTCGTAAACGTGACCGAGCCCGCCGACACTCCCCCGTCGCCAATGAGCGTGCCCAGCAGGTACGGGTCCAGCGGTCGCGTTGCCGCTCGAGCCGGACGCTCGACAAGAGCGAGGGACGCCGAGGCATGGGCGTTCTTCGAATCTGGTCGCAGTTCACGGTTCGCCCCCCTCCCCAGAACCGGCAGCTCACGCTCTGGCACCCCGGCTGGGAGGGTGCCCTCGAAGGCGACCGGCTCCACGATTGGCAGGTAGTACTTCGCACCGCCACTTGCGCGGCGCAGTCCGTTCGTAAGGAGTTGAGCGGTTGTGTACTCGCGCCACGCTTCGGGGTGCCGCTTGTCGGCCCTGACCTTAGGCCGCACCGTCCAGATGTGCTCCGCGTCGCACAGAATCGACGTCCCGTCCGAGAGCGTCATTCGATACGCGGGACGGACCCCCTGCGGGTACACGCCCGTCACAGTGTGTGCCTGACCGTCCCGGCCGATGACCCGACAACCGCGTGCGAGTTCGCGGATAGGCGTCCAGCCATGCGGAGTCAAAACGGGAGTTGAGGACTCCACTGCTTTGCCCGTGCGTGGCCCCCAGATGTCCACGTGCATGTCCTCCCACGAGCCGAACAGCGGCCGGCCCCCGACCACCGTCCGACCGATCGGCACACCGGCCACCCACTCCGGCTCCTTCGGCCGTCGCGAGCCCTTGCCCGCGCTCGAGGCCGACCCCTCGACGCCGGGGGTCGGCCGGCGCACTCCCAGGCGCTTCGCCGTCGCGGTCGCGTGCTTCTGGCTGATGCCCTCGACGTCGCGGCCCCGACCCATGTACGCGGCCGCACCATCCACGCGCGAGCGTCGCCGATTACGGCGTCCCAGCGACGTCCCGATCAGTGCCGCCAGCAGACCCACGATCACGACCATGCCCACCAGCACGATCCAGCCCGACGTGCCGGGCCACGGGACCGTGCCGCCCATGAGGCCGAAGAGCACGGCGAACGGATTCGCCGGCACCGTGACTCCGGTGCCGGCGAGCTTGTGCCCCAGGTGCATGACCACCCAGAGGCCGAACACGACCACCGCGACGAGCCCGAGCACCAGGAACAGCAGCCGCGCCTCACCACTGAGTCCGCCGGGGTCCGTACGCCGGTTGTTCGCTCCGCTCATGCCGCACTCTCCTCCTCGAGCACCCCGGTCGGCGCATCGTCGTTCTGCCAGCGAGTCGCACTCATGTGCTCGGCCCTCTCGCTCGCCGTGAGCAGGACGTCGATCGGGATGCCTGGCCGGCCACCGACCTTCACCAGGAACTTGCCGCGCCCGGGCGGAGGATTCTCCTTACCTTCTTGCGCGTTCCACGTCGCCGGCGTGCTCCACCCGATTAAGAGGTCTTGCTCCTCGCGCGACATGGTGACCTGGTTGTTCAGGTCGACCATCTCCGAGCGCGGGAGGCCGCCGCAGACCACGAAACCCGAACGCTCGATGAAGCCCATGGCCTTCTCCTGGTCCTGCGCGGGCACCGAGCGCAGATCCTTGATCGTGTGCGTGATGAGCGCCTGGCCCACCGATGTGGTGCGGTTCAGGCGCGTCAGGTAGTCCACGCGGTCGACGAGCCCCGGCCCGGCCTTGAGGGCCTGGTGGAGCTCGTCGAGGATGATGAAGTAGTGCCGGCGGGGCTCGAGCCGCTGGGGAGCATCCGCGAGAATCTGCGCGATGTCCACCGTGAGGAACCCGGCCGACCAGCTCGCCAGCAGCGCCGCCGCGCGGAGCTTCTGATCGGTGTGGGGGATCGAGGAGACGTCGAAGCACACCGCGCGATCACGGCGCATCGGCGCCGTCGTGTGACGCGCGAAGATGTCACCGAACGGGCCCCCGGGCATGAGACCCACCAGCGAGGCCTCGAGGTTCTCGGTGATCTCCTTGTACCGATCCATGCTCCCGCGATCCAGAGCCGCCTCCCGCAGCTCCTCCGGGGCCTCACGTACCAGGGCGAGCAGATCGCCCAGCACCGGCACTCCATCGAATCGCGCGTCGAGCAGTTCGAGCGCTCGCGACAGGATCGTGCCCTCGCGCTCCGTCGGCGGCGTACCGCGACGAATCGTGATCAGCCGCCTCCCGCAGCTCCTCCGGGCCTCACGTACCAGGGCGAGCAGATCGCCCAGCACCGGCACTCCATCGAATCGCGCGTCGAGCAGTTCGAGCGCTCGCGACAGGATCGTGCCCTCGCGCTCCGTCGGCGGCGTACCGCGACGAATCGTGATCAGGGACTCGACCATGTTCAGCCGCACCCCGAGCGCATCCTGGGTGACCTCCTCGGCCGCCTCCGGGTAGCCGGCCTCCCGCAGACGTGCGGCCGCCTCCGGGGCCTCGCCCGGATCGAGCACGTTCAGCGAGCCCTTCTTCCGGCCCAGCTCGATCACCTGCCCGCCCAGGCGCCGCGTCATGTTCGTGTAGTCCGGGCGCGTATCGCCGAGCACCAGAGGCAGCGTGCCGCGCGCGGCCAGGCCCACGGCCATGCGCTGCACCACCGAGGTCTTGCCAAGCCCGGGCTTACCCAGGACGAACAGCGACGGGTTCAGGATCAGGTTCGCATCCTTGTACCAGCTCACCGGGTCACAGCAGAGCGTCGAGCCGTTGTTGAGGTGCCGCCCCAGCGGGACACCGACCATCGGTGTGCCGGCACCGACCGCGAACGGCCACAGCCCGCACACCTGGTTCGTGGTGCCCCGGTACTCCGGCGGCGCCTGCAACACCGTCGACGTGCCACGCCCGCGGCCGTACCAGCCCCGCCGAGGCGGCCGCTTCGGCTGCACCTCGACCGGCTCCTCGCTCGGGACGCTCTGCCCGTTCTTCTTCCCGCGGCGCATCACAGCTTCTCCTTCATCCGGCTCGGGGCACTGATGTGCCGGTTCGGGATCAGACCCAAAGGCAGGCTGAACGCGAACGCGCTGTCCTGCGACCCGTAGACCGGGCGCAGGCGCAGCTTCGCGCTCGCCCCCAGGTTCTCCACCGTCGCCCGCGCGTCCGCCACCCGCTCCGGGTCATTGATGGTCGCGGTCACGAGCACCCCGAACATCACCAGGCCCGCACCCGAGGCCTCCTCATTCGCCGTCGCCTGCGCCGCGCGCGCCGAGAACACATCACGCGTCGCCGGCTTCGCCGTCGAGGAGATACGGAAGTTCGAGGAGCGCACATCCGACTCCACGATCGCCTTCGCCCGACCCGGGTCAATCGGCCGGTACAGCAGCGTGACCCGCTTACGGGTCAGATCGCGACGCGGCGCGAGCAGCCGGGCAAGGATGCCGGACTGCACCACGCCCGAGGGCGCCTCCGTCATCTCCCACGAGCAGGAAAACGCGTTCTCGTGCCAGTACCCATTCCACGTGGCCTCATGCGCCGTGGGACCGACGTCGCTCCACTGCAACGGCACGCTCTCGCCGTTCTCCGCGGCTTCATCCAGCAGCACCGCGGCCGCGGGATCGTAGGCCACGCGCACGAACTCGCACAGTCGCTGGGCGGTCATCGGCGTCGCCGCACCCGCGCCCGTTGCCTCAAGGTCGCTCGTGAGGTTCGGAATCCGGGCGCCCAGGTCGCGCGCCATGTCCTCCGGCTGGCGGCGCTTCCCGCTCACCGACGCGGACGCATTGAACGTCAGCGTGACGAAAGCCCGGACGGACGAAGAGCCCTCCGGGTACATGTCCATCACCTCGAGCATCGTCTCCCGCGCGAACTCCGGCGCCTCCGGGTCCAGGTTCGACATCACCTCGCGACGCAGACGTGAGCCCGAATCCGGGGCGGTCTCGATCGTGACCGAAGCACCGAGGATGCCGTGCTCCTCACCAACGTTCCGCAGCCACCGACCCCAGTCCGCAACCCACGCGTCGATCTGCTCCTCATCGACCAGTGCAGCCCCGTCGGGCTCCGTCTCGATCACCACGGCATACGTCCCCGACGCGGGCGAGTACACCATCACGAACGGGCGGCCGTAGGAGTCCGTGAACTCCGACAGGCGCGTCGGCGCGGCCACGCCCGGCAGCTGGCACGTCCCCCAGGACGTCGCGCCCAGCGGCCCGGACCGGTAGAGGTTCTGGCGCCTCGAGCGCGCCGACCACCAGCCCACACGCACCGCACCACGATCGAGAGCACTCTTATGGTGGCGATCGCGCACCACCATCAGCATGAGCGCTACAGCCGCGAGCACCACGAAGCCCAGCGCCCACAGCAGCCCGCCGGCCATCAGCACCAGGACGGTGATGATCATGGCCGCGAACAGCAGAATCGTCCCGTACAGGCCCAGGCCGAGAATGCCCGAGGACTCCGGCCGCCGCCAGTTTCCGTAGGTCCGAGGACCGTTAGTTTCCACCGCTGCCACTGGGGCCGCCTCCCTCACCTGTCACATCGTCGGCCGCGCCCTTCGCGACATCACCGGCTGCCTTGCCGGCCTGGCCGACCTTCTTCCCGACTTCAACGGCGGCACCGGCCGCCATCCCGGCAGGACCAGCAGCCGCACCCGCAGCCACAGCACCACCACCACCCGCGGCAGCAGCACCGCCGCCACCTGCAGCCGCAGCAGACCCGCCTGCCTTCGCGCCAGCACCAGCGGCCTGGCCGCCAGCACCGGTGCTACCCGCTGGCCCAGCAGAGCCCTGCGTTCCCGATCCGGTCTTCCCGGTCGTGCTCTCGCCCTTCGACCCGGCAGGACCATTCCCGCCCGAGTTGCCCGGGCCGCCCGTCGAGGACTGCGAGCTACCCGCCGGACCCTGGCCACCAGGACTCGACGACCCCTCACTCTTTGAGCCCGCAGGCTGCGATGTGCTCGAGGGGGCGCCCGTCGGGGCCGTCCCCTTCGACGCCGCGCCCTTCGCAGCTCCCATTAGCCGACCCGCCGCGGAAGCACCCATCGGCAGAGCCGCCATCGCAGCACCCATCGCCAGGCCACCAGCAGCGCCACCGGCCGACTGCGACACCAGCGGCGTCACGAACCGCATCAGCGCCGGCAGTGCCACCAGCGCCAGAATCATCAGCATCACACCGGACACGACCTGCAGGACAGCATCGCCACCCTCCTTCACGTTGGTCCCCGACAGGCGGAAAGCCGCCGCGTACACGACCGCCGCCGCCGGCTTGTAGAGGATCGCCGCGACCAGCCACCCGACGCAGCGCTTAAACCACGTGCGCCCCATCTCGGTATTCGTCGCCGACGAGGCCAGCGGGAAGATACCCGTCAGCACAACCAGCATCCCGGACCGAAGAAACATCAATGCGATCTGAATGATCGAGCACAGCACAGCGATCAGGCCCAGGATGATCACGAGCAGCGCGCCGATGCCGCCCGTGGATGCAGTCAGAACGATCAGCTTCGACATATTCGAAGAGAAGCAGTTGTCATTCGACAGGTCACAATCTAGCGAGGCCTCGAGAATCCAGACAGCACCCGCATCGGAGGCCTTCACCAGAAGCGCGATGATGGACGTGCCTGCGCCCGCCACAACAAGCAACGTGAGCAAGCTCTGCACCAGTTCCTTGCCGGCCTCCCCGCGCTGCGTCCAAACCATGCGGATAGCCGCCACGATGATCGACGCAAGGCACGCAGCCCCCATGAACCACCACAGGGAGGACTGCAAGAACATCACCGTGCCACCAACGACAGCGTTCGGCTGCGAAGGCAGGAGTCCCCCCACGAGCGAGGACGCACCCCCGATCAGTGCCACGCCGAGGAACACATACCCCAGACGCCCCATGACGACCTCACCCTGATTCCGACGGGTGACGGCCATGCGCGCCCCTAGTGCGATCAGCGACGCGATGGCCAGTGCCAACGCGATCCAGGTGAAATACGACAGCACCGTCTCGAGCGACCCCGACCCCGGCGGCGTCTCCGTGGCATCGATCGGTGACTCAGAAGAACCACCCGTCAGATTGGGCGTCGGAACATAGACCCAGATCGTGCCCACCGCGCTGATCGCATGCTCGTACGCCTCCACCACCGCATCGCGCAGAGCTTCAAGTGGGTGGAAGACGGCGTGAGCCTTTTCCCCGATGCCCTTGCCAACGCAAGTCGGGCCCAATCCCTTGAGCCCAGAGCAGTCCTTGGGTTCCACTATCACTCACCCCATTCGGTATAGCCGTCCAGGCTAGTGATCGCCGCTGCTTGAAGGGGGTTATCCGTGGAATCGAGCTTGAGCTTCCAGTCACCGTCTTCCCATACCAGGTCATAGACGAACGAAACGTAAGTTTTCTGTCCGTTCGTTGTGACCTCTGTCGCCATATCGACCGAGGCGCTGCGCCCGTCGTAATCGAGCATGCGATAGCCAACCAGGCGCAACCGACCTTCGCCGGTGGAGTCCACGGATTCCTCGCTGAGCAGAGCATCCTTCGCGGGGCTATCCGCGACAAAGTACTCAGCCCATGCCCTCATAGCTTCAGGATCCTCGCTCACGGCCACGCTGTTGGCAGCAGCGAACAGGGCGCCCTCGGGGGAATGCTGGAAGCAGGAGCGCACACCATCATCGGTGGTCTGTCCAGGCCCGTACTTCGCCGAGGTCGGGTATGCGACGGTGCCCTCGTACTTCCACTTCGCACCAGGTGCCTTCTTGACTGTGCCGCTTGTGACCTCGCCAGGCAGGCCGCAGATGCTCGCATCGGCATTCGCAGGAGTGGACGACGAGGTGCTTGGTGCTGTGGTTGTCGAAGGGGGCGTGGAAGCCGTGGGTTCGTCTCGCCCTCCGTCGCGAATGGCGAGGACGGCGAGCACCACAGCGACCACGACAAGGACCGTCACCACGGCACCAGCCAGCATGAAGGATGGGCGGGTAAACGGGTTCGGGGTCTGATCGTCGTTGCTCGACATGGAGGCTCCCTCAGCTCGCGATGAACGTGACGAGCGAGAGCACCGCGGAAATCACCGCGACGCCGCCCATCGCCCATCCGAGGCGTGCCACGTTCTCGCCACCCTCGCCGCGACGGTTCGCCACGGCCATCAGGGCTCCGGCGATGATGATGCCGGCGATGCACAGGGCAAGGCCGCCCCACTTCAGCCACGACAGCAGCGTCTCGATCTTCCCGCCGACCCCCGGAGGGGCCTGCGGGTCGCCCGGGTCGGGAATCTCCACCGGCAGTGCCGCCGCGTGCCCCGATGCATCCGCGAGCACCGGAAGATGCGCCGACACATGGGTCGTCGCCTCCTGCGCGGCCAGAACAACAGTCGTCACATCCATGACGGTTCCCTCTCACTCAGTCGTGCCATCGGCACGCTCCAATAGAACGTGCAGCTCCTCGACCAAGCGACGCACTGCACGCGGGGCGGTCTGAGGAGTCGGAGACTCCCCCAGCCGCCACGACTCAACCCACGGCACCGACCAGGTGCGCGGAACACCGCCCGAGACCACGCCAGCCAAGTCGCGCAGAGGGCGCGGCACCCGACCAGGGGCATCAGCGATCAGAACAAGACCCAGCACATCCACACGCGGGGTGCGGCCGGCGGCCCACTGCGTAGCCGCGGCGCGGGCCGCCAGCAGCCCCCGCATGCTCGTGCGCGCCGTCAGTAGCACCCGTGTCGGCGACTCGCCCACGTGATGAGGCCACTCGTGCTCAGCCGGCGACCACTCCGGCACCAGCGCCGCCAGGCTCGACTCCCCTGCACCACCGTGGGTACCCAGCACCCACAGGGCCGCGGGCGACCAGCGCTCACGCGTAGGAAGCAGCGTTGCCTCGCTCGGGACTGTCACGCCTGCCTGTGGCGACGTCGGCCCAGAAGCGGGGGTCGCGAGATCATTGACCACGGTCGGCTCGGGCTCAGGGTCCGAATCCCGCGTGACCCACGGGTTACTCGAGTCGGTCAACGCGTCCCCCATCCGTGATCATGGTCTCTCAGGTAGTACACAAGCACAGTACGACACTCAACCACCGTTCGACAACAGGAAGGTCTAGCGTGTCCATTAATCGCTATTGCCGCCATCGACACCAATCGTCTACGCTCGCTGCATGTGGTCCTCGGGCGGTGTGCTCTCGATGACGGACAGCATTGACGCGCTGTTCGAGGGGCAGCCCGCGACCATGACAGCCACCGACGTTGCCGACGTCATGGGGGTCAGCAAGCAGGCCGTCTACAAATGGCTAAATGCACAGGTCATACCTGGTTACAAGCTTGGCAGCACATGGTTCATCCTGCGTGACGACTTGAAGGCCGCTCTGCGCGCCGGCAGCAATCTGAGGCCCGATCACCTCGAGGAGTGAAGACATGACTACCCCTAGCGCAGTGCCGTCCACCTGGCCGCGGATCACCGCCACCCTCGCCCCCGACGGCGCCGGTGAAGTCGTGATCAACGACAGCCCCACACCCGTGCGTGGGACCACGATCGACGACGCGCGCGTGCAGGTGACCACGCTCATCACCCAGACCGCGGCCAAGCTTGCTCGCCCCGTGCGTGCCAGCGTGACGGACCCCCACGGCCAGTGGGCACTCCTCATCCACCCCGACGGGCGCGTGGAGGAAGACCCCAACGCCCCCCGTAAGAGCAACCGCGCGAACCGACGCAGCAGCGCCACCTCGACGCTCTCCGCACCCACTCCCCCGCGCGAGCCAGAGCCCGAGGGCGTCATCACCGAGGTCCCGACGACGGCGCCCGCAATGCCCGCACCGCAGCCGCACACGGCTGAACCCCGGCTCGAGCCCGAGTCGGCCTCGCAGGAATGGGCCGCCGTCGCCCCCAGCAGCACCGGAGAGTGGACCAACGAGCCCACCTCCGGCCAGGAGGCCCCCTCCGCTCCGGCGGCGCCGGCACCCGATCCCGTCGAGAGCGATGACCGCTGGGGGCAGATCAAGGCGCAGCCCGCCACCCAGGGCATCCGCGGCAGCCTCAACAAGATCGGCATGCACTTCGCACCCGACCCCTCCGAACTCACCACCCGCCGCGAGGAACTGCGCGCCACCATCGAGAGCGAGCGCGCACAACAGCAGGACGCCGAGCGCCAGGCTCGCGAGAACGCCGAGCAGGAAGCACGCCGCGCCGCCACCGCACAGCGCAACCGCGAACGCCGCGAACTCATTCAAACGAACTTCGGCGACTGCAAGACCATCACCATCGCCAACCAGAAGGGCGGGTCGCACAAGACGTCCGCCGTCGCTCTCCTCGCCGCCACGTTCGGCCGCATCCGCGGCGGCAGCGTGATCGCCTGGGACGCCAACGAGACCATGGGCAACCTCGGGGATCGCACGAACAGCGACCTGCACGCGAACACCGTCGTCGACCTCCTCGAGAACGCCGCCGACGACTTCGCTAGCGTCGAGACCAGCCGCATCGGCACCATCGACCGCTACGTCCGCCAGCAGGGCGACGACCACTTCGACGTGCTCGCCTCCGACGAGGACGCCGAGCGCCAAGACATGGTCGACGACCAGGGCTTCCAGCGCATCCACGAAATCCTCGCCCGCTTCAAGCGCATGATCGTCGTGGACACCGGCAACAACGTCCGCGTCTCCCACTTCCTCGCCGCGATCGACGCCACCGACCAGCTCGTCATCCCCGTCGCCGCCGGCGTTGACAGCGCCACCGGCGCCCTCAAGACCATGGAGGCCATCACCGCACGCGGCCACGGCGACCTCGTAGAGCGCGCCGTCGTCCTCGTGCACGACTCCGAGACCAGCCACACCGACGCCGCGCAGCTCTTCGAGGGCAAGGTCGCCGCCGTGGTGCGCGTCCCGTTCGACCCCGCCCTCAAGGACGGGTCCGCCATCAAGTACGAGACGCTCAGCCCCGCGACGATCGACGCCTACCAGGAAGCCGCCGCCGCGATCGCCGCACAGCTCCGCGAGGCCCTGTGATGATCACCCGGCGCACCGCATACCTCGCGCTCTCGCTCACCGCGCTCGCAGCCGCCACCGGCTGCACACGCGATGACCCCGACGCGTCCTCGCAGACACCCGTGGGCGGCACAGAGGCGACCCAGAGCCCGACCCCGACCGAACTCGACGGCGTGAAGGTCCAGTCCGACGGAGGCGAGGCCGGCGAGCCCGTGCCCGCCTCCGCCAGCGCCCAGGACGAGGACGACGCCACCACGGCCGCGACCGCCACCATGAAGGCCTGGGTGCAGGGCTCCACGCTCTCCCAGGACGCGTGGCAGAAGAAGATCGGCAAGACCCTCACCCCGCAGGCCCAGACCGCCTACGCCAACCGCTACGGGTACAAGGTCGAGGCCACCAAGCTCGAGGGCACGCCCGAAATCCTCCGCGTCAACGCCGGCAGCGGCACCGTCCGCATCAGCACCAACGCCGCCACCTACGAAGTCACCGTCGTCAAGACCAGCGGCAAATGGAAGACATCGGCAGTCACCCCGCTCAACGAGGGATAACCCATGAGTGACAGCAATGCCGGTAAGGGAGTCGCGTGGGCCATCGGGCTCGTGCTCGCCGTCCCCTTCGCCATCGTCCCCGCAGGAGTCCTCCTCCTCGGCGATGATGACTCAACAAGCGGCGCCGCATGCAGCGCCAGCGGGAGCAGCAGCATGGCCCTGTCGGTCGTCGGAGACGTCCCCGCCCTCGACGGCTACACCGAGGACGAGCTCAAGATCGCCGCCGTCATCATGAAGGCCGCCGACAACGCTGGCGTTGGGGAACGTGGCCAGATCATCGGAATCATGGCCAGCCTGCAGGAAACACACCTGACAAACCTCCCCGGCGGAGACCGGGACTCTGTGGGAACTTTCCAGCAGCGCCCCTCCGTCGGATGGGGCACCGCCGACCAGCTCCACACCCCCAGCTACGCCGCCAAAGCGTTCTACGAGGGCGTCGACGCCAAGAACGGCTCCCACATCCCCGGGCTCAAGGACATCGACGGCTGGGAGTCCATGGCCCCCACCCAGGCCGCGCAAGCCGTCCAGGGAAGCGACTACCCCGACGCCTACGCCAAGCACCAGAAGGAAGCCGAGAAGATCCTCGCCGCCCTCTCCGGCACCGAAGTCGAATCCACCGGAGCCACCATCGGCGGATGCGCCACCAGCGGCATCCAGGCCACAGGCAAGTGGAAAGACGCCCTCGAGCGCGGCCGCAGCCTCATCGGCACCAAATACGACTTCGGCGGCGGCGACGAGAACGGGCCCACAGCACAAGGAATCGACTGCTCCGGCTTCGTCCTGTACGTCCTCAAGGGCATGGGCACCGCCGACCTCCCCCGCTCCTCACAAGGTCAGTTCGACGCCCTCGCATCGACCCCTGTCGACGAGGACTCGATCCGTCCCGGCGACCTCATCTTCTACGCCAAAGGCCGCACCGGCACTGTCGGCTCCCCCAACGCCATCAGCCACGTCGCCATCTACGCCGGCGACGGCAAGATGCTCGAATCCACCCGCTACAGCACCAACTCCAACGAACCCGGCGTGCAGGAAGTCGACGCGAAGCTCAGCGGAAGCAAGGGCTTCGTTGGCATCCGCCGCGTCCCCGGCACCGAACAAGGAGCCAAGATCAAATGACTAGCCTCCTCGAGCTGCTGACCCAACCCGCGAGCACGGCCCTCCTCGGAGCACTGGCCGGAGTCCTCGGCAGCGTCGTCGTGGTGGCCTTCACTGGCCACCTGGCAGCGGAACGTGAGACGCAGGCATACCAGCGCCAGCGACACGACCGATTCGAGGACACTCTCGCTGTGCTGGTGGAGGTCACGGAGAGGTGGGTACGTGACGAGACCACGTTGACCAACATGACCGCCTTGGAAGGCTCGGACTACGGCGAGGAAGTCGACGAGGAAGCCGTCGAGGAACTGCGCACCCAAATGAGGAGCGCGACCAATCGACTCATCGTCCTCTCCCCCGAAGGGCCACTCTTACAACATGCCGAGGGTCTGGCAGACGCGCTGAACAGCAGCGAGGGGGCACGAAAGGCACTGCATCTGACGCTGGGCGTCTGGGAGGGCGGACCCGATCAAGTGCAC
Organism: Brachybacterium halotolerans subsp. kimchii; assembly: GCF_020792675.1. Classification (NCBI taxonomy): domain Bacteria; kingdom Bacillati; phylum Actinomycetota; class Actinomycetes; order Micrococcales; family Dermabacteraceae; genus Brachybacterium; species Brachybacterium halotolerans. The sequence goes on from NZ_CP086255.1 coordinate 25,511, forward strand.
GAGGCAGCAGAGGAAGAGCATCGAGCCATCGCCCGTGTCAAGGAGCTGACCGACGAACTCGTGCAGTCCAACCGCGAGCATGTGGGAGCAACACGCAAGAAGGCCTCACGGTGACCGCGCGACACGCCACGAACGTGGTTGCTTTCAAGAAAGAGTGCGGTAGGGTGACTTTCATGAAGAAGCGCACGGGTCGCCCCTCCAAGGGACCACGCACCTACGTGAACAGCCCCATCCCCGAGCCCGCAGCCTCCGCCCTCGAGCGCTACTGCGAGCTGACCGGGGAGGCCAAGGGGCCGACCGTCGCGCGCATCTTCGAGGCGCACCTCGACGATCTCGGCCTTGACCAGCTCGAGGCCGGAGCGGCGCAGCCGCGCATCGACCTCGAGGGGGAGAAGAGGACCGCATAAAGACTTCGCCCCCGACCTGTTAGCGCAGGTCGAGGGCGATTAGAAGTCTTCGGGAGCCAGTTAGCGCTAGCCCCGAGGGTGAACCTCAGCAAGAAGGTTCCGGAACGAAAGGAGTTCCCAAAGTTGTACCCCCAAGGATACGGGGGTCGCTCCACCGCAGGCAAGTGCGGCGAGCCCGGCGTGTCGCATGACGCGTCTGCGACCCCTCAGCAGCCCGACCCGTGGCTCCTCACTCAGACCATCAGCCCGCGCTCGTCTGTGCGCGTAGCCAGCGTGGACGCCTACGGCGAGGTCCAGAACCTTTACGCCAGCACGCAGCGCGTCGGCCCCACTCCCCCTGTGACGCCCTGGGCGATGTACCTGACCGGCACTGACCGCCGATTCCGCCTCCTGTGCTTCGACCACGACGCCAAGACCCCCGGTGCAGCCGCCGCAGCAGCGCGTGACGCCGAGGTCACCGCCGGCATCCTCACCCGCGCCGGCCTCGAGCCCGTCGTGTGCGCCTCCGGCCCCAGCGGCGGCCGCCACGTCTGGGTCGCCCTCGCCGAGGGCGCCGACCCTGAGACCGTGGCGAGCCTCGCCCGCCTCACCAAGCACCTGTGCCCCACCCTCGACCTCTCCCCCCTGACCAACGCCGCCGCAGGATGCGTGCGCCCCCCAGGCACCCCGCACCGCGCCGGCGGCGCCTCCGAGGTCATCGCCGGCAGCGTCGCCGCACTCCTCCACCCCACCGGCACCACCGCCCACGTCCGCGCCGCGCTCGAGAACGTCGCGCAGCTCGTCGAGGACGCCGAGCCCACCCACGTGCCCGACGCCCGCCGACCCCTGCCCGTGGACGCACACCGCCACCGCTACCTCCCCGGCCCGCGCCGGCCGCTGCCCCGCTCGAGCGCCGCCGCCCTCGACGAGGACGCCGCCATGGGCGACGCCTCCGCCGTGCTGTGGCGCGTGCTCATCGGCGCCGCCGCCGCCCGCTGGCACTACGAGGACGTCGCCGCGCTCGTCGACCGCCCCGGGATGGCCCACGTGCGCAGCGCTCGCGACCGCGGTCAGCGCATCCCCCGCACCCCGGCCGACAGCGCGGCGATCCTCCGCCGGCAGTGGGACAAGGCCGTCCAGCACATCGCCTCGAGCCCGCGCGCGACCGAGGGCACCGATCCCACATTCGATGATCGTGCCCACGCGATCGCGGCACACGTGCGCGAGGTGCAGCAGCGCGCCGACGTCGCCGCCGGCCGCTGGACCACTCCCGCCGGCCCCACGGACCGCCGCGTGCTCGACGCGCTCTGCCTGCTCGCCCTCCAGGGCATTACCCCCACGATCGAGGCCGACATCCGCCGCCTGGCGCTCCTGGCCGGCATCGGCCGCGAGACCGCCCGCACGGGGCTCCTGCGCCTCGCACACGACGGATGGATCAGCCAGCACTCCTCCGCCGAGGGCGTGCGCGCCGCCCACTGGACCATCGGCACCGCCCGCGTCATCCACAACGACATGTCCGAGGGTCGGTCACAAGCGGACCCGCGCGCCGCCCTAGCCCCCACCGGTGCCGCTGAACGGACCACGCTGCTCGCCTCCCTGCACTCGCACCTCACCGACGCAGCGCACGACGCCTTCACCCCCGGAGCTCTCGGACACCACGCAGGCAACCTCTACGCACGCACCACCCTTGACTCTCCCGAGACCCTCCGCGACCTTGCTTCTCTCACCGGAGCCACACTCCCCCGCACCCTGCGCGCCCTCGAGCGCCTGGCGAGCGAGGGTCTGCTCCTGCGCAGCGCCGAGGGCTGGCGTCGTCCCGCGTGCGACGCTCGCGCAGCAGCCGCTACCCGACACGGCACCAGCGGCCGCCTCGAGCACCGAGCACGCACCTACGCCCTTGAGCGCGACCTGTGGACCTGGTGGCACGCCGAACTCGCCTGGATGAACGCCCCCAAGCGCAATGCACCCCAGCGACGAGCCGGCCACGGCCAACTCGCCCTTCTCCCCGACGCCGAGACGACCAGCTACGGCGCCCACCCCCGACGCCCCGACGGCCGAGCCAACTACCGCGCCGCCCGAGCCGCCCTCATCGCCACGACCCCCACCCCCGACGACATCGCGCAGCCCGCACGACCCCTGCGCGCGGCCGCCTAACCCGCTGCCGCGGGCGCAAGCGCCCTTGCCCTCGAAAGGCATGACAGGCACGCGGACGGCCGTACCCGACAGACCCGTCCCCGACTCCCGAGGGCAAGGCTCCGCTTCCAGCCCGGTCCCGGACCTGTGGTCCCGACAACCAGGGCACAGCATAAAAAAGGTGTCCGATAAGAACAGCAGAATCAGGGTGTGATGTGGTGGCGAGACAGAGACGGTCTCACTCAGTGCAGAGCAGGTCTACGACCGGCCGAGGACGATCGAAGTGCGCTTGAGCAGGCAGAGGATCCCCCTGTGGCCTGGGCAAACTACATCGAAGTAATACCGGCATTAGGGTTGTACCAGCAATGCTGGCAATGCTACTATTAAGAGGTACACAGGGAAGCGGACAGGAAGGATCACAGCCATGAGCACCACCGACATCACCGTCTACGCCAAGCCGATGTGCGTGCAGTGCGACGCCACGAAGCGAGCGCTTACGAAGGCCGGCATCCCGTTCGTCGTCGTCGACATCACCGAGGACCCCGACGCCCTCGCCCACGTGAAGTCGCTCGGATACGCACAGGCCCCCGTCGTCACCGCCGGCGCCGAGCACTGGTCGGGCTTCCGCCCCGACAAGATCAAGACGCTTACCGCCGCAGCGTGAACCCCATCCCCTAATAACTCTATTGCCAGCTAAGGAGTCATCATGTCGACCACCATCGAGGCCACCGCGACGCTCACCATCCAGTGGAGCGAATCGGACCAGCTGCAGAAGGCCATCGGCCGCCCGTTCCCGCTCGCCTACGGCGCCGCCATCCTCGAGGCCGAGCACGTGCACGAGGTCATCAGGCGCGAGGGTAGCGGCGGCTACTGCAAGACCGGCTTCCTCATCACCTTTACCCGCGACGGCGAGGACGAACCCACCACCTGGCAGGGCCGCTACGACCTCGGATGCGACACCCCCACGCTCGCCGAGCATGTCAAGGGATTCGCCCAGCACGCCCGCCCCATGCTCCGCGGCTTCGGTCACTCCGAGGAGGAGCTGGACGAAATGCAGCGGGACGCCGAGCACATCGTGCGCTGCATCGAGGCGCAGCGCCTCGGCCGCAAGTTCTACATCGCTTGACCACCGAGGGGCCGGCGTCCCGGCGCCGACCCCTCCCCCATTGCCAGCATTACCAGCTAAGGAGTCGTCATGGAGCGCACGTACATCACCCCGAGCATGGAGCCCTACGGCCTGCCCGACGATCAGCCCGCCGTCGAGGCGCTGGCACTGTGCGAACAGTGCGCGCTCGCCCTGGCCGGCCACACCACCGCAGACACCGGCGACCCCGCCACCGACGAGTCCGCCTTCTGGATGGAGGACCAGTGGGGCTACCCCTACACCACGACGCTCCTGCCGTGCGAGCCCGTCGCGTGCAGCTCGAGCAGGTGCGACGGCTGCGCGACGTCCGAGCCCGGCCGGCGCCACGCAGCCATCTCGCAGCGGATCGCCTAGACCCCTTGACCCCAATAACTCTATTGGGCATAATAGAGTCATGACCACGGAGGCGACCATGCAGCAGCTCTCGATCTTCGACGAACTCGACAGCCAGGACCGCGCAGCCCGCGCCGCCGACACCACCCTCGCCGGCTACCACGCCCGCTACGAGCGCGGCGAGCTGATCCCGGGGGAGTCGTGCCCGGCGTGCGGGACCGTACTGCCGGGCCGCTACGACGGCTCGCAGAGCCACGGTCTCGTGACCGACGAGGTGTGCGTGGGCATGGACCTCACCCGCCGGCACCTCGCCATCGCCCTCTCCGACGATCCGCAGTGGCAGGGCATGGCGACCGGCGACGAGGACCGCGCCGCGATCACCGCCGGATGGCCCGAAGCCACCGTGCGCGCCTGGCAGGCCGACCCGAGCGCGCTCGCACAGGTGCTCAAGCCCGCCACCCGCAGCGACCGCACCGCCGACACGAAGGAGGGGTGACCTCGCGCAACTATTGACCCGAATCACTCTATTGACGACAATGGATGTACCGAATCGAAGGAGGCTCACCATGAGCTACATCGTCCGAACCGGCAACCTCGCCCGCACTCCCGAGCTGCAGCAGGGAGAGCGCGGTTCCTACACCTACGCCCGCGTGCTCGTCACCGACAGCATCAAGAAGGGCGACGAGTACGTCGACGGCGCCACCACCCCGTATGACGTCGCCGTCAGCGGTCGCGACGCCGAGCGCCTGGTTGCCAGCGCCGAGCGCAACGGCAACATCCGCATCATGTTCGCCGGCCGGTACTACGTCAGCGAGTACACGGCCAAGGACGGCACCACGCGCCTGCAGCACAACGTCAACGCCGACGAGATCGGCGTGAGCCTACGCGGGCAGGACATCGACGTGGTGAACAAGAAGCAGCCGGCCGCCGAGTGACACCACCCATGGGGGAGGGGTCGGCGCACCGGCCCCTCCCACCCCTTCACTACCCAAGGAGCGCGAGAGCATGAGCGCACTGGTCATCAGCGAGCCCAACCAGAAGGGCGGCACCGGGAAGACCACCAGCATGGTCCACCTCGCCCGCGCAGCCGTGCGCCGAGGGCTACGCGTGCTGTTCGTCGACGCCGACCCCCAGGGCAGCGGCACCGCGCTCCTCGCGGCCGACGGGCTCGAGGAGGACGCCCCCGGGCTCGCGAACGCGCTCAGCAACCAGGACGCCGAGACCACCCTCCCGGACGTCATCGTGCCCGGACTCTGGACCGGCCTCGAGGTCGTGCCCACCACCGGGGGAGGGCTCGGAATTGTGCGCGACGAGCTGATCGTCGCGCCCCTGGCCCGCGAGCGGCGCCTCAGCGACGCCCTCGAGCCCGTACGCGAGCGCTACGACCTCATCCTCATCGACACCGGCCCCTCGCTCGACCAGCTCACCATCAACGCCCTGGTCGCCTCCGACATCGCCGCCGCCGTCACCGAGCCCGACTACCTCGCCTCCCGAGGTCTCGTGCAGCTGCTCGACACCATCACCACCGTGCAGAAGCACTACGCCCCAGGGCTGCGCTTCGCCGGCGTCATCGCCAACAACTACGACGCGCGCAAGAAGGAAGCGAGCCACTGGCTCGAGCAGCTCCGCGAGGCCGCCAGCGCCCAGGGCTTCACCGTGCTCGAGCCCGTCATCCCCGCGCGCACCGCGATCGCGAACTCCTCCCAGCAGGGCATCGCCCTCGACGAGTGGCCCCGCGCGCGCCCTCTCGTCGACCTCTACGACCAGCAACTCGACGCCATCACGGAAGGACGCTTCACCTC